>NC_010813.1 GCF_000022905.1 Corynebacterium aurimucosum ATCC 700975
ATGCAGCCCCGAGACGAGCGCCGCGCCAAGCTCGAAGCAGTCAAAGAACTAGCCCGCCGACAAGAACACGACGCTGCACAAGAACTTCTCCAAGCCCAAGACGTCGGCTACACCTCCAAACTCTTCGTCCAAGCACTCTTCCCCTACCGCAAAGCAGAAAACAATGAGCGCGTCGTAGAAACAGCACAAGGGATAATCTCGGTCTACTCTCGCAGAGGTCTCCCCTACGGCAAGTACCCGCGCCTCATCATGGCGTATGTCATCACCCGTGCGGTTGAAAACGCCGGACGACTCAAAGAAGGAAAAATCGACGAGCAGGAAGCGCGCCGCGTCCCGCTTGGTCACTCCATGAATCACTTCCTCCAAGCGATCGGCGTCCTTGGACGCGGAACCGGGGGAGCTACCGGAAACCTGAAAAACATTCGCGAACAAATCCTTCGTATCGCAGGTTCCACCATTACCGTCGAAAGCGATGACGGAGTGCATGCCCAAGGCAGCAATACACAAATCTTGGACGGCTGGAACCTCTGGTTCGACCCCCGAGACCCCAACCAGGGAAGCTTCATTGAGTCAGAGCTGGTGCTAACCGAAAAGTTCTTTAATCACATTGCCGAATCTCCTATCCCCATCGATCTCAATGTTCTGCGCCAGCTGACCAAACCCCGGGCGATGGACCTCTACATCTGGCTCACCCTCAAGCAATACTGGCTGGCCAAAAACAACCGCGAAGCCTACACCTTCACCTGGGATATGATTGCCGCAAACTTCTCCACCAAAGAGCTAGAAACTTCACAAGATGTAGCTAGCTTCCGACGCAATTTCAAGAGTGCCATATCGGACATCCTAAAGGCTTGGCCAGAAGCGGGAATCGGAGCCGGCACTGACGGAGTAACCGTCACCAGAACCGCCCCATCAGTTCAACAGAAGCCGCCTCGCCCCGAACTCGACTAACCCATACACAGGAAAGCAGCGCCCTCCGGGGCGCTTTCTTTTTACCTAAAACAGCTTGCGCATATTTACGCATACGGCTGCGCATATTTACGCATACGGACGTATTGCCAGCTCAGCTTGCGCATATTTACGCATACGGAAAGAGCACTTGCGCATATTTACGCATACGGCTGCGCATATTTACGCATACGGCTGCGCATATTTACGCATACGGCTGCGCATATTTACGCATACGGGGCCAGTTATCCACAGGGTTTCACCTGCGAGTTTCTCTATTTTCCCAGGTCGCTTATAACTATATCCCTGTAGATCTATATCCCCAGCCGATCAACCAACAAAACCGTTCACTACGAGCTACTGTTTATGCTCCCGCCTCGCCTTGCGGCTCGTTGGGCTGCCGCCCAAATCAATAGATTTGGTTGCCACCAAACACCTCACAACAGCCACAATCCTAAAACCCTCCACGTGACCGTTGTATCTCCTAGAATCTTGGACAAAGAAAAAGAGCGGCAAAGAATCAGAAAAAGGTAACTAAGGCCCCAGGGACGCTACATCGACGCCCCACGCTTTAGACGCGACCTCGAAAACATCCTAGAGCGCCTAAAAGCCCAAGAGGTCACGTCTCCACTAGAAGGGTTGGACCTGACCCCCTGGTGGTGGACACGCTGAAACCAGCATGTCGCTGGGGAAGTGAGGTACCTTTCCACCATGCCACGCAAGACCTACACCGAGCGGTTCAAGCGTGACGCAGTCTCGTTGTACGAGTCGACTCCCGGAGCAACGATCAACGCGATCGCCTCCGATCTCGGGGTCAACCGCAACTCGCCGCGCAGCTGGCTCGATGCCTTCGGCACACGCACCAAAACCAATGCCAACGGTGAGAAAGTCGCCAGCCTCATCGCCGCGTCGGACTCCGCCACCGCTGCCTCAGGACTGTCGGACGCCGAGCGCATCCGCGTACTGGAACGCGAAAACGCCAAACTCCGCGAGGAACGAGAAATCCTTCGTAAGGCGGCCAAGTATTTCGCGGAAGAGACGAACTGGTGAACCGCTTCCGGTTCGTTGACGACCATCGAGACCTCTACGAGGTCAAGCGGTTATGCCAGGTCCTGAAAATCAATCGGTCCTCTTACTACGCCTGGAAATCAGCTGCCCCTGCCCGCCGGCAACGCCTCGTCGATGACGCGGTGCTGGGAGCGCAGATCAAGACCACCTTCAACGCCGAGAACGGCTGCTACGGCGCGAAACGAGTGACTGCGGCGATCAACTCCGATCCCGTCAACGACCGGGGCAAAGGCGGCCGTCTCAATCACAAGCGCACCGCCCGGCTGATGCGGCAGATGGGCCTTTTTGGTTTCACCAGGAAACGCCGGGTGAAAACGACGACGTCGAGTAAACGGGCCCCGAGGTTTCCGGATCTGCTGCAACGCCGGTTCACTGCGGACAGGCCGAACGCGGTCTACGTCGGCGACATCACGTACCTGCCGATCGCGGACGGGTCGAATATGTACCTGGCCACGGTTATCGACTGCTATTCGCGGCAGTTGACGGGGTTTGCGATCGCTGATCACATGCGCACCGAGTTGGTTGAAGAAGCCCTGACGATGGCCCGGAAGGTTCGCGGGAGCCTAGACGGGGCGATCTTCCACTCGGATCACGGCAGTGTTTATACCTCTGATCAGTACCGGAGACTATGCGTGCGCTTCGGTGTCACCCAGTCGACGGGCGCGATCGGGACGAGTGCGGACAACTCGTTGGCGGAGTCGTTCAACGCCTCGTTGAAGCGGGAAGTCCTGCAGGATGAGTCTGTTTTCACTAGTCAGTTGGACTGCCGCCAGGATGTGTTTCGGTGGTGCACGCGGTACAACACCAAACGATTGCATTCATGGTGCGGTTACCGCTCACCGAACGCCTTCGAAGACGCCGGGTTAGCTACACTTACTATCGCATCGTGATTAAATCCCCGTGTCCACTTTCCGGGGTTCGGGCCCATTGAGGGAGATCCCCGCGTCGTTGAGCGCTGCCCGCCCGGCGGGAGTGAGACGCACGGCCCGGGTACGACCCCTGCGGGAAAGCCATTCCTTATCCAGCAGAGTCTTGCAGATTCCCGTGCCGAGAGGGCCGGCGAGGTGGAAGCGGCGTTCGGTGGAGTCCATGCACGACCTGCCCGTGTCGAGCATCTTCGGGGGCACACCCCACTGTATGAACAAGCGATGACCTTGATTAGTGACCTGACAGTGCGAGTCGATGAACTCGTGCTCTTCTAGTTGTTCAGCCAGGCGCCCCCCGAGCTTACCGGCGAGGTGCTGATAACAGGTGCGGCCTTCACGTAGGTTCGCATTCGCCCGTGACGCGCTGAGGCTGTGAGGAGTGGGCAGGGGCGAGCGGGCGACCACGCCAAGGCTCTCGACCACTCGTGCGATGTCTTCCCCGGCCAGGCGAATGTAGCGGTGCCGGCCCTGCCGAATGTCGTGGACGAGACCGTGGGTGACGAGCACGTCAACATGCTCGCTCGCCGTCGACCGGGCCAGGCCCGCGTACCTGCCCAGTTCACCAACCGTCCAGGCCCGCCCGTCCATGAGCGCAGCACACATGGCCGCCCGCGACGAGTCAGCCAGAGCCGACGCGACTGTCGAGATATCCGGGACCGCTTCAGGAAACACGCGCGCAACCATGCCTCCAGTGTGCACCCGGAACTGTTCGGTGACGACCGAACAATCGCATGCGTAGTCTGAACTCACCAGATTCATTGCATCAGGAGGCGAAGGGAGCGATCGCGATGAACGGGGACCGCCAACGGCTACGCGGGCACTACGATGAGGACTTCTACTGGGAACGCGTTGACCGCAACCTGGGTTGGCTCGGCGACACCACCGAGGAACAGCGTGAACGCCAAGAGCGACTCCTCGCGGTTCCGAGCTACGACGCCCTCAACTTCCACCCCAGCCCGTTGCCCCGCTATGCGGGGCTGGCACCGTTCTATTGGATGGCCGAGAACCATGAGACCCAGGGCGGAGTCTCCGCAGTGCGAACGACAGCTGGGCTCGACGAGGGCCCCTCGTCGCCCAGCAACTCCTCGCGCTCACCGGGGGGAGACGGCCAGGGAGATCCGGGACATGCACTTCGCCGCGTCCTGGCGCCTGTTCGATCTGGTGCTGCCGACACTGCTGGACCGGTCCTACCGGACCTGGGATCAAGACCTGAGCAAGCGCACCTACTTCGGCCACCCGCCCGCCGAGGCTTCGCTGGAGTCTCGCGTATGACCGCGCATCGGCGCACGGCGCTGGTCGCGACCCTCCTCGGTTTCTTCATCGTCATGCTCGATACGACCATCGTCAATGTCGCCCTCGCCGAGATCGGCACTGACCTCGACACGACGGTGGGCTCACTGCAGTGGGTCGTCGACGCTTACACCCTCGTGTTCGCCGCGTTCCTTCTCACAGCTGGGGCCGCATGCGACCGTCTCGGGGCCCGCAGGGTCTACCTCGCTGGCCTGGTGGTCTTTGCTGTGCTCTCGGCCGTGTGCGCCCTCGCTCCCACAGGCGGGTTCCTCGTCGCTGGTCGCGCCGTCCAGGGCGTGGGCGCGGCAGCGATCGTGCCGGGCTCTCTGGCATTGCTGTCGGCTGTGTACGACGATCCGAAGGAACGAGCACGCGCCATCGGGCTGTGGGGCGGCGCAGGAGGTGTTGCCGCCGCGATCGGACCGGTCCTGGGCGGAGCGCTGGTGTCGACGATCGGGTGGCGGGCGGTGTTCTGGGTCAACCTCCCCATCGTCGCTATCGGCTGTCTGCTCACCTTGTGGGCAATTCCCGCGCTCACGGGCAGTCGCGCGAGACGGGTGGACCTACCCGGACAGGTGCTCTCCGTGCTCACGCTGGTGGCAGTAACCTATGCAGTCATCACCGCAGGCGAACACGGATGGTCACCCTGGCAGGTAGGCGCGCTGATCGCCGGGGGCGTCTTCCTCGCTCTGTTCATCATCGCAGAGCGACGACACCCGGACCCGATGCTGCCGATGGCCTTGTTCACTCGTGCCCGGTTCTCCGTGGCCGCAATGGTAGGGCTCGCGCTCAACATCAGCTTCTTCGGACAACTCTTCGTGCTCTCCCTCTTCTTCCAGCAGTACCTGGGATACGAGCCGTGGCAGGCAGGCCTCGCGCTGGCACCACAGGCGTGCAGCGCCGTGGTCGCGTCACCGCTGGGCGGCCGTGCCGTCGCCCGGTGGGGCGCGTTCCCCACCATGCTCACCGGCCTGGTAGTCGGCACGATCGGCTTCAGCAGCCTCGTGCTGCTCACCGCAGAAACCCCTTACGTGGTGGTCGCGGTGTTGACCTTCACAGCTGGATTCGGGATGGCCTTCGCGATGCCGGCCGCGACCTCGGCCGCAGTGGCCTCGGCCCCGCCGGAACATGTCGGTATCGCAGGAGGAGTCATCAATGCTGCCCGCCAGACCGGCAGCGTCGTCGGCGTCGCAGTCCTCGGCGGAATGGTCGCCAGTGGAGCGTTCCTCACAGGCTTCCACACAGCCGTCGCGGTCGCCGGTGGAGTCTTCGGTGCCGCAGCACTCGTAGTTGCTGCCACCATCATCAGCCACCTACAGGAGCCAGTTACACCTGAAGTTTAGAATCATTGTGTGATGAAACACCATCGGAGGAGGTCGAAGAAGCCGCCAGTCGAACGCGTACTGTGCTCCGAAACTGGTAAACGCGAATACGAGGGTGCTGTTGCAAAGTTGGGTGGAGAACCGCGAACACTCCTTTCTTCGTCGCCTGGCCAGCATTATGGCCCAGCCTGCTTAGATATTCTGGAAGACCCGGTTGACGATCACCGCGTCCGGGTTCGGTTGCCTGTTGGCAAACATCGTGCCTTGCCCTTTCCGCAATGAGTGCATCGCCTCCATCTCTTTCAACGTCCGATATGCAGATGTCCGGTTCTTAAACGCGCCTTTTGGCCCGAGGATCCGCTTCAGCCGACCATGGTCGCCTTCCAGGATGTTGTTGAGGTATTTCACCTGCCGGTGTTGTACTGTTGGGCGGGCAGGCTCCCTTTGACTTCAACTCGGCGATTGCCCTGGCTAGGAAGGGTGCTTTATCAGTGTTGATCACTCTGGGATACCCGGCTGACGCATTGGATCTGAGGGCCTTGGCCAGCAAACGCTTCGCTGCGGCCACGTTTCGCTTCGGAGAGAGGTAAAAGGCCAGGGTCTGACCACCGGCGGTGATCGCCCGATAGAGGTAGCACCACCTGCCGCCGACCCGGATATAGGTCTCATCCACCCGCCAGGAACTGGCCTGCCAGTCAGGTACCTGCCGGTACCACCGTGTTTGCTTGTCCAGCTCAGGGGCGTATTTCTGGACCCAGCGGTAGATCGTGGTGTGATCGACCGGCACGCCCCGCTGAAGTCATCATTTCCTCCAGATCGCGGTAGCTCACCCCGTAGCGGCAGTACCACCGCACTGCCCATAGAATGATGTCACGGGGGAAATGACGACCGGAGAAGATACCCATGGCTGTGATTATTTCACGTCGCTCTTCCTACTGCCCCAACTTTGCAACAGCACCTTACGCCGCGCTTGGAGGCAGCATAAGCGCAGCAATGATCCTTGTCCCCTCCTTCCTCTTCACCCAGGCCGGTCTCTCGCGAGAACTGGCTGCACTGCTCATCGCCTTCGGCCTACTAGCCCTGTGGACTACCATTTTCGGACTCCGCCTAAACGCAAGAACTAGCAGGTAAATCTGCATAACCCAGAACATATACTTTAGCATATGGCGGAACATACGCTATAACATATGCCTAAACATATGTTCCGCCATATGGCAGGACTCTCGGACGCACAGAGGAGGGCGAACGACTACGCAGATTTCTGCCCGCAGCAGAGAAAGAGAAGCTATGCCCCAGTGTGGGAGTATTGCGAAACCTTCGCGCGCCCATTAGCCTAAAACGTGACAGCACAGTTCACCTTTGAATTGCGGCTGCACAATAAAAAGGGCCCCAACGAGCGGCTACTCGTTGAGACCCTCGGGCCTTAAAGACCCATGTGAAGCGTCACTGCGATGAGCTTCACTGTTACGGTCGCAAGTGTTATGACCTTGATTGCCACATCGAGCCGGCTAAGCTTCGTGGCGTCAAGGTCTTTTCTTTTGCGACCGGGTGTATCCAATGAGTGCTTGCCCATTGTCTACCTCCCTTTTACGTCGTAGGGTTGTCCGCTCGCCTGAAAAAGGGCGCGCGGGACGACCCACGTCACGCGCGGGCCTTACCGCGCACCGACGAGGAAGCCACGCACATACCCCACCACAAGTAGCGGGGCGTGATTGTGAACCAGAAATAACGTTAGCAGGCTGCGTTGAGTGGAACGCGTGGTGTAAGTTCGCCGCTTCTCTTTGTAGAAGGCACCCATGAGAGGAAACGCGCACCGAGTTGTTCGTGGCCGTGTTCAAGTCCGTCGATTTTACCGACCAACACCCTAGCTAGACGCACGAAAGAGCAGCTAGGACTACGTATTACTAGACATATGCTTTAGCGTATGGCTAAACATACGCTATAACATATGTCCCACCATATGGCAAGACATATGGTGGGACTGGCGGGTGCGCTGATTTTCTAAAAAGGGAACTTACTTCCTCGGTTTAAGGCGTAAACATTAAGGGCGGTGTGTAACTTTCTTCTCTGCACGCTTGTTCAAAATGAACCACACGACCTGAAGGACAAAGGGGATGAGGTAGGTAAATATTGGGATAGCGACATTTAACAACCTTAGCTCAATAGTTTGCTGAGCTCCCGCTGCATCCTCTGATCGCACCAACAGGAAGGCGGAAAGCGCTATAAAACTCAGTACCTCAATGAGGGTAACAGTCCACCATAGAGCCCACGACAGTTTCACAAGTTTCTACCTTTCCCTAGTGAGTGTGGAGTAAGTTGAAGTTATTTCCCAAGTGCCAATCTAAGAAACAAATGTTTCCTATAAAACTTTTGCAGTGGGAATTGTAGCAAAGTGATGTACCCCATCAGGGACGTTTCAAGCGTTCCGAGCACAAGACAGGCGTAAATGTCACTTACACTTTGGCATGTGTTTGCCGCGTGTGGAAGATGGTGCAGAGTCTCAAAATCCGAGTTTCCCTAGTTTAGGCCACGTTATTTACCCTTATCTCGCGCTGCTTTAGGCGTTTTTTCAACGCCCGATACACCGTAGGGCGAGTAACCCCAAACTCCCGCGCCAACGACGCTTTCGACTCCCCCGCCAGCACGCGCTGCTTAATCTCCGCTACTTGCTGTGGGTTTAGGGCGGGTTTGCGGCCTTTGTACTTGCCGGCCTTTTTCGCCAGTGCAATACCTTCCGCCTGGCGTTCGCGGATAATGGCTCGCTCAAACTCTGCAAAGCTGCCGAGGATGCTCAGCATAAGATCCGCGCGTGGGTCGCTAGTGTCTTTCGAGAAGGATAGGTTCTCGTGCAGGAAGGTGACGGTCACGCCCTTGTCGGTGAGTTCATCAACAATACCGCGCAGATCGGTTAGTGATCGGGCGAGGCGATCAATCGACGAGACGACGAGTTCGTCACCGTCGCGCACATAGGCCATACACTCCCTAAGCCCAGGGCGCTCAGTCTTGGTGCGGCCGGAAATCTTATCTTCAAAGAAACGGTCAATACTTCCAGACGTATTGAGTAGTTCTTTCTGGCGTTGATTATTCTGCTCCACCGTTGAAACACGGATATAGCCCACCCGCTGCCCATGCGAACCAGAGCTTTTGCCCATTAGTCTTCGCCCCGCGAGGGTTTAAAGGCAGCATTCTCCTGGGCAATGACCGCATCACGATACGACTCGATTGCATCCGAGAGGGCGTACAGCTGAATGCCGTCGAGGCCATCAGCGTTAGCAAGCAAAGCTTGCACAATCCTGCCCAACGCCTGCTGCCCCGACGAGAGTCCACCATGCAGATCTTTCACCCGCGCCAACGCGGGCACAGAGTCAATATGACTTTCAATATGGAAACCGTCAGACGATAACACCACACTCACCACTTTCTGTAAACATAAGGCCTAGACCCTCTTAGGCACGTGTAAAACAATGCTAGGAACGGCCCTATTTTACAGGAAACATTCTGCCCCAGAACGGCGTAACAATAGGGTGTACCCATAATGAGCAGCGATGACCCGCTGCTGTAGCTGCTTCGCGACTTTTGCTTCCCCTATTTTCCTGCGGTAAAGTACTATTGACCAGTTTAAATACTGGTTTCAGCCTGTAGCTCAGCTGGATAGAGCAACCCTCTAACTAAGGGCTAGGTCGTGGGTTCGAGTCCCACCAGGCCGTTGTGGTGAGCGATTCATCATTTTGACCGCAGGCGCGGAATGGACAGCACTAGGAGTGCTGTCCATTCTTTCTTTCCTTATTAAAGAATCCAAAACAAAACGCTAACAACGACAATTATCGCTGTTAATAGTGAAATCGATAAAGGTCGCTGACGAAGCCAGCTTCTTGGAGTTTCTGCCACTTCAACGGTGGTGGCCTCTGGCTGACTTTGAGTTGATGGTGTTTTTGCTACTTGAAGCTTTCGTGGAGATTCTAGGTAGCGATAATAAGCTGTGCCCGCCCTGCCACTACGCAGTTTCGCCATGGTGGATGCTTCTGGCGGCAAGCCAGTACAATACTCCCCTTTTTTGTTTGGGTCTCCAGGCGTATAACCCATTTTCTTCCAGAAGCGGTGAGTGCTTTCTGGCGATCTACTATCTACGTATAGCAAAGAAATAGTAGCTCCTGCTTCGACGAAAGCCTTTTCTGCCTGCTCGACCAGTTTTTGACCGATGTCCATATTTTGATATTCAGAAAGAACAGCAACTTCAACGATTGACCTCGTCGCAAGAGATTCAGGAAAATCGTCTTTGACAGTCATACCTACGCTCCTTAACCCCTCATCAAGTTGTGTTGAGGGGTGCAGCGCCAATAATCCACCAACTATTTTTTCGTCAATTGCGCACTGAAGCAGAACTGACCGACTATCTTCATATTTCTTCTTATCTAAAAGAAGCTTGGAGGCATCTGGAATATGCTCCTGAAAGATTCTTTGCACTTTTCTCCGCGCTGGAGCTGACGTGATATTCGTGATCATTAGAGACTCATCATGGCACATACCCTTATTCTAAAACGGGCTGTGCATTTCCCTCGCGCTCATGGAATAGCTCCTGCACAATAAGGATTACTGAAGCATTATCGGTTCGAGCTGGGGAAAGCTAAAAGCAACAAAACCTAACGGGACAAAATTATTTGGCCGTGTAACTGGGGAAAGGATAGAGGGGTGAAGTGGCGTGACGGACATTGTGCATGAAGCCCAGGACACACACCTGTGTGTGTTGTTTATTGGGGCGCACGGGGATACTGGAGACTACAAGTACGCACTAGATTCCGCCAACAGTGCCGCCAAGCACCTACAGGTAATACAAGCGGAGTTGCCTGCCACTTCCCCACTGGCCCGCGACGCCGGCACACTCGCTAAGTTCGTGCGCGGCACAGAGAAATCTGTCCCAACAGTGCCCCTGCAGATAGCCCGGACGAACTTCTAGGTCTGGCCACCAGTCTCAAAGAGAAGCTGGAAGACGCTCAATAAAAGGAAACTCCCCAGTGCTTCTCGTCGCTGGAAGCACTGGGGAGAAGCCACCTGCGGGGGTGCGGGGGATTGTGGCTTTTTGTTTTCCTTCCGTCCGACTATGCGCCGGGGGAAGCGCGCTGCGGACACCCAAAACCATACCGCCTTACAGCGCGCCCGCAACCGGAGCGAAAAATAGGACAAACAATTACTTGCTTTGGGGGATATGCGACAAAAAGACACACTTTTGTCGCATATATCCCGGATCGGCTTTTGGGCTGACAGCTTTTAAAATGGGCGTCGCTTTTTGAGGGCTCAGACTAGGTGAGAATTGTGGTTCTGGGCGGACAGTCTGAATATGTTGTCAATGTCGCCTGTGACACTGCGTCCGAAATTATCAAATGCTTTCGAGGCATTCGTGGGAGGAAATCGATCTACCATTCTGTCTACTTCGGTGCGGCCTAATGGGAGCAAGTTGGGGTAGCTCCACATGAATGCAAAATGCCCGTTCGGACGAACTTGGGCTGTATCCGATGAAAAAAGCCAGGTTCCGCCACTTGAATTTTTCCAAACCAAAATGCTTGAACCTGGGAAGTGGCCACCCAGTTCAACGAGTTTTGCTCTTGGGCTTAAATCCACCTCTTTACGCCACACCACCTTGCGCGAGATGGCTTCATTCGACCACTTTAAGTCGAGTTCATTTACGAGTACCGTCCCGTTGTATTCGACCGCCCAATGAGATTGAGCTCCGAACATATGTGGATGACTTGCAGCAATAGAGACATTGTGGAGGCCTTGCTGAATTCTGGGGGTTGGAGTTTGGTTCCGAAAAGTGATGGGAAGTGGATCCCAGAGAAGCCAACCGTCGCCAACATTCAGCAGGTAGGACGTGTGCCCTATTCCAATCACGGGCTCCGTTTTTAGTGCATAAGCATCTGGTTCAAGTTCAGTGGCTTGAATTGTGAAGTCTGTTAGAGCTTCACGGTAGATCCATTTTTGCCCGTTTGGGTCTAGATACTGTCGGTCATCGTTGCAGATCTCACAACTTCCCGGTTCCGGGTCAGGTGCACCGCGATTTTCGACCCCACAGTTCCTGCAAATGGGACTGAGCTTTTCCATTAGTATCCTCCAGTTACAATTCGGTGCCCAGAAGGAGACTCGATCTCGTTGAGAAGAAGGTCGGCGAAATCGCGCCAACTTAGCTCGCTGACTCCGTCCTGGTTTTGGACGAGGGATGAGAATGACAATCGGTAGTTTCCCAGTTCAGGTCCGTCGATCAAGTTGGCTGGGGGGGCAACGTAGGTCCAGTCGGAGTCTGGAAGACTTTCCATTAAGGTGTCGAATTGGTTGGTTGATGCTACAGCAATGTCGCGCCAGGCATCCTGAACAAATTCTGTATTGATTGTTCGCGGTGCACCCTCATCGTCTGAGACTGGCAAACTTCCAGCTCCACCGCTGACCACCAACCTCACACCGAGGTCGTGGCAGACTTCCGCAACGTTGATACTTCCTTGGACTAATTCAGCTTCCCTGCCGGGGCTGGGCCGGGTCGCGTTAACCACGACGTCAACACCGGACGCTACAGAGGTCAAAAAATTTTTGTCGTATGCATCGCCGTGGATAAGTTGGGTGCCGGGGCCAGACAAGAAATCCGGTGTGCTCGATCGGGTTACACCTGAAACCGAGTGCCCTCGCGAAATTGCCAAACGGCTTAAAACCGCGCCAACCTGACCGTTGGCTCCGAGGATAAGAATATGCATCTTCATCAAACTCCTTTAGCTAGAAGAATCTTTGAACTTTAGAAACGAGAGAAACTGTGAGGGTTGAAGCTGGGACAAGAGAATTGTGCACAGGCATAGCAGGAATCCGAGCCACTGAATGGTGCTCAGGCTCTCTCCAAGAATCACGAGACCGAGCAAAGTCGCTACTAGTGGTGAAAGCAGTGGCAGGAACCCAGCGGAAACTGCAGATACTTTGGCCAGTCCAGAGAACCAAGCCCAGTAAGTGAGCAGGCCACCCACAAGTGAGAGCCAGAGGTAACCCATTAAAGAGGTGGAAGTAAGCGCTGGGGGATTCCCTTCGAGAAGAAACGCTATGGGGATGAGCATCAAGCCCGACCAACTCAACAGCCAAGATGTCCAAGTGAATGCATCGGTGGGGCGCCCCCATCGCTTTGTCAGTACAATTCCGAGAGCCATGCTGGCGGTCCCGACTATCCCTGCTGCAATGCCAACCCAATCGAGGCTAGCTCCGGGAGCGAGGACCATTATTGCAATTCCAAAAACTCCGCATACCGCCCAGCCAATGCGCCAGAAGGTGGGACTCTGTGCTGTGAGTAGCCATGCGAAGGTGATCACGAAGAGAGGCTGACAGGCGGCTAGCACAGACGCAATTCCTCCGGGAAGTCGATACGCGGCCAAGAACAAGAGCGGAAACCAAATGCCGATGTTCAACACGGAAAGTATTACTGATCGGATGATCCAAACGCCTTTCGGAAGGAAGCGGCAAATCAGTAAACCGAGGATCCCTCCGGGTAGTGCCCTCAGGACGCTAGACCAGAAGGGAAATCCCGCTGGAAGAAGTTGGCTTGTTACAACGTATGTGGTGCCCCAAACTATTGGCGCAGATGCGGTGACTAGTGTCCACAAGAAATTGTCACGCGACGTAAATTGAGTACTGGTCATATCTAACCTCATTTCTTCGCTACTGAATCGAGGAAGAATTCAGGTTTAAGGCTTCTAGCGATTTGAGCTGCGGCATTTACCACTTCAACCATCACGTCAAAGTTCGCCGTTTGGGAGCGATTATCGGTCTCTGAATCAATGGCGCGCATCACAAACTTCGTGATTGCCTTGCCGCGAACCCCCTGAGAACTTGCATTTATGAGAGATCTTTGAACTGCTTTTTCCACCAGCTCGTCGTCTAGTGCGATCTCCTTACTAGGTGCAACTAGTATTAGGAATCCTCCTGGGCCAACAGTCTCGATGTGTGTGGCAGCTGCAGTTGCTATTTCAATAGGGTCTTGACTGAAACTTTCTAGGAATGCACCGGATTTTCTGCAATAGAATGCGGGAAATTCTGATGTCCCGAAGCCTACAACTGGTACCCCTAGAGATTCCAAGACCTCCGAAGTCTTGGGAATGTCCAAGAACTTCTTTACACCTGCGGATACAACAATTGTTTTACGACTCGAAATCTCATGTAGATCTGCAGATACATCCAAAGTCTCGGAAAAATCCCGATGAACACCTCCAAGTCCTGCTGTGGAGAAGATTCTGATACCTGCAAGTTCACATATTGCTATAGAAGCACTTGCTGTTGTGGCCCCCACCTTCCCTTGAGCTATGCAGAGTGCGATATCTCGAGCTGACACCTTGATAGGCTTCGGGTCATCGGTCAATAACTCCACATCTTTCGGACTGGCGCCTATGCAGATCCGTTTATCTCGAATAAAAGTTAGAGCAGGAACAACCCCGTTGGATCTGATTATCTCATCGCAAGCGTTAAACATCTCCAGGTTGCGAGGATAAGGTAAGCCGTGGGAGAGAACATTCGACTCTAGGCCGAGGATTGGAAGGCCGTTGGATAGTGCGTTTTGGACCTCGTCGGAGTATTCGATAGGTACATTATGCAAGGTAATCAGGCTCCCGAATCAACGTGGCTCGTTGAGGGATTAGCATTTTTTCAACTACAGCTTCCTCCCAATCCCTCTCATCTATGGAATTTAAGCGAATTGATACTTTTCCAGGCTTTGTAGGGAAATGTGCGGCAATCACTTCCGTTACTTCGTCAGCGAGTGCGCTTCGATCTGAGTCCGACATTGAGTTGGGGAAATGATAGATTTCAATATGGGGCATGGTGCTCTCCTACTTATTTACGGTTGACGAATAGTGTTGAAAATCTCGAATTGTATTGCCAAGTGTGGTTACAAATGGCGGCTTTAAAATCTCATAATGATCTACTTCCACTTCGATCGATTTCATGAATTCACCATTTGCGCTGAGTAGTGCATCAATAGACGAGTATTTATCGCCCTTTGCTTTTACGACCAGTGTGGGGCAAACTGGCTGGTAGTGCTCAATCTCGTCAAATGTATACTCGAACTGATATTGCGTAGCAACGAGCCTGACGATGCGTGACACCTGACCGTAACTAATGTCTTTATTCTTTGCGTGAATAAATTTGATAGCATCCTCAATTGTTTGACAGCTCCGCCGAGCTGAACGAAAGTCGTCCGCTCGTAGGGGTGAATTGAATACGCTTAGAAGCATTCCTAGAAATTCTGGATTGTCGACACTGCTATCTCGGGAACCGGTTTGCTCAATGCTGTTGTCTGGCGCCAAAGTGGGATTTCCGGGGCAAAGGAGTGTCAGCGAACGTACTTGCCTTCCCATTTGAGCCAGTTGTGTTGCTGCCTTGATGGCTACACGTGCCCCAAAGGAATATCCAATTAAATTTAACTCTGCATTCTTAGGTAACAGTTGAATATCCTTACGCGCTACTTCGTCGAGGTCTTTTAGTATTTCTTCGCCTTCATTTAGACCCTGGGCCTGAATGCCAAGAACGCGGCCGTTGAGATTCACAGATCCGGCGAGTTTCCTCAGATTGAGTGGAAGACCGCCGAGACCGGGCCACATTACTGTACAAGTTTGGTTCGTGATATTTGTGGCCGGTTGGATAAGGTCTATCGCGCGAGATGTTTCACGGCTGCCACTAATACTATCGGCAAATTTCTCGAGGGTTGGATTTGCGAAAAGCAACTGTGGCGATGCCTTTATTCCAAGGTTTTCGCGAAGTTGCGAGATTAGCATCATTACTCGGATTGAGTTCCCGCCGAGGTCGAAAAAGTTGTCGTTCGCGCGAATGTCAGTGCACTTTAGAATTTGAGACCATGCTTTCGCCACGGCAATCTCATTCTCTGTTTCGGGGAGTCGGCCATTTCGAACTTTAGTCTTGAACTTGTCGGACGCTATCGAGACTAAAGCTTTCCGATCAATCTTTCCGTTAGCAGTACGGGGAAGTTGGTTCATTACGACGACACGGTCAGGCATCATGTAGGAAGGGACTTTTTCTTTGATCTGCCGTGTGATGATCTCGGTCGGTCCTTCCATGTGTACTTGGTCTTCGTTCATACCGCGATGAGAACGTTGTTCCGCTGAAATAGGCCCAGCCAGTGCATAGTAGAAGGCCAGCTCATTAAGAGATTCGTCAACATTGAGGATCTGCGCCGCTTTCAGTGCAGAAGGAAGGGGATTGCCGCTGAAGGAACTGTAGCCAGATGACATAAAACCCAATGAAGGGCATCGTGCTTGTAGCCTGTGCAGGGCTGCGCCTAACGAAACGTAATGGCGCTGAGCCTCAAGTTCTTCTCGAATGAAGTATAGACCGATGCCGAATGATGACGAAGAAAACACCTCTTGATTTATGGCTATCACGTCGGATTGAAGTATTGAAGTAGACGTTTTGTAGGCTTCAAGCTGACCGTCTACGTACTTGTAAACACCAGGCTCCGCGAGTTCGGATTCAGTCGGCACCGTAATAAACCAGTTGGGTTCTTCCAGATACGTGTGAGTTTGAGACTGCGAAGAGGAATCGAACTCGAGTGTCACGCTTCCGAGGTAGATGTCAGTTGGTGAAACTGGAACGATACTCTCGGGACGTGTGCCTTCCGAAAACCTTGGGATGAGGCTTGTTCCTTCGAGAAGATCTCGAATGAATCCTAGTAAGTGACCAAGCTCGAAGTATTGAACCTCACGCACGTTCTTCTTATAAACCTTTGATATTGCCTCGGTATGCGAAATGAAATGTAACTGAGTTCTGTCGCACGGGTTGTTGCCTGGAACTTTCAGAAGGGTGCCCTGGACAGGATCAAAATAGAATAAAGACCCTGCTAGTTCCGATTCTGGCCCAAAGCTTATGAAAGTCTGGATAGAGTACAGGGATCCCGGAGATGCGTACGAATACTTCGGAAGCAGACGTGAATCGCTAAAAAACGCAGATAATCCGCATAGAATTGCAGCGATTGGATCCTTCTCTATATCCGGTACTAGTTCTTGAAATAACGGATGTGGTGTGGGACCGTGGTTAGCAAAGAGTTGCGCCAACTTATCTATGTCATCAGTCGATACGTCTCCGCATCCAAAAGAGCGGTAAGTCTTCCTTTGAAAGCTATACTCTTCAATCGCATTAGTGAGGCGACCAGCCATTTTTTGCGAGAAGTCCAGGCTGGGTCCGACTAGATCGCGTCGAACTCCCAAATTCGATAGCTGAGCTTGTACTTGGAGATGACTTTCTTTTGACAAATGGTGCGTTTCAGCTTCAGAACCATCCATAAGGGGAGCCGCATTTGGCGACAGTTGCATAAATGCGACCAATGATTGGGAGGAGGTGACGTTCTCGTCTGAAACTACTACGCACTCAGCTCTAGTCACCCATGGATGGGCCTGGTAGTGGTGGGATATTTCGTCAAGTTCAATGCGATTTCCGCGCAGTTTGATCTGATTATCAGTTCGTCCAACAAAGATGAGTTGACCATTAGAGTCGCAACGGATGAGATCTCCTGTTTTATAAGCAGGTGATCCTGCAATTTCGAAGAAGCGCTTATCTGTTTCTGCTTCGTTATTTAAATACCCTAAGCCGACTTGTTCGCCACAAATAATAAGTTCACCCTGTGCATGAGGCCGTGGGCGTATGAACCCTTCTCCCGAACCTGTGTCCAAATAGAATGAAGTGTTCGCTACGGGAGTTCCAATTGGCACCGAACCTATTTCACGTGAGGAGGCGTCTATGCTTGTGTTGATGCAAAAAGCTGAAGCGTTAATTGTACATTCGCTTGGCCCGTATAAGTTTACTATTTCTATAGACGGGTTCTGCTCTCTGATTTCGTGAACTAATTTCCATGAAAGTGTCTCTCCGCCAGAAAAAAGTTTTGACAGTGTGCTCATTTCACGGAAGCCGTTAATATCAACGATTGCTTGAATAAGCGCGGGAACAGCTTGCAGGGAGTTGATCGACCCTTTCTTGACATCCTCAACTATTTTGCAGGGATCTCGGTAGGATCCAATGGATCCTTGAACGGCCATGCTTCCGGCTAGTGGTGCGAGAATTTCCCATTGAGCAGCATCGAATCCAATTGGTGTTTTCTGAAGAATTCTCGTGGTGCAAGAGAGGTGAACCTCAGCTGAAAGCCAGCACAGCTGGTTGTGAATGTTTGAGCGAGAGATAGAAATTCCTTTGGGTCTCCCAGTCGAGCCCGACGTAAAGATAGTGTAGGCGAGGCCCTTCGGATCTGTGAGCAGATCAGTAGCGCTAAATGAACTGAACCCCTCGGAAGCTAGACTTGAAGCAAGATTGAAGAACGCCTCGGAAAGCTGAATTATTTCGCGATCAAGTCGCCACGGTGCGCACTTATCTGGAGAGACGTCTGTAAACACAAGTTCACATTTTGAGTCTTCCAGAATCTGACAAATCCTCTGTTCTGGGTAATTCGAATCTATCGGAATGTATGACTTGCCCTGTGAGAGCGCGTAAATCGCTAGTAGTGAAACATGCAATCCAGGTTGACACACTATGGCAAAATTTGACTTTCCAGTCAGAACGGCCTGGATCTCTTCGATACTGGTTGGACCTAAGTCTTGTTTGTGAATCGGCTGGGTGCGCATCGCAGGTACCTGTTTTCGTGGGAGGAGAAAGTTTGGTTGCACAGAGTGAGTTGTCAGGGGTATGTTTTGCTGAAAAATCGATCGCCGAAATCACCAATACCCGGTAGCATAAAGCCATTAGCGTCTAGCTTTTGTTCGATCGAAGCAACCACGAACGTTGCCTGTGGGTGATTCTCTTCCGCGTACTTGATCCCATCGGGTGAGGCGAGATAGTTGACAGAGATAATTGAGCTTTCCGAAACACCGGCCAACATCAATCGATCCATTGCTAAAGACAGTGATCGACCTGTTGCAACCATTGGTTCAAATAGGAGCACTGTCGATGACTCGATGCAATCTGGGTATTTTTCGTAAAAGAATGTTGGATTTAGGCTTTTAGGGTCGCGCTGCAGTAAAATCTTTCCGATTGGAGCACCGGGCAACACTTCGCGAAAAGCTTGTTCAATGCTTTCTCCAGCTCTGATGACGGATACGCCGCAGATCTCGGTTTTTATCTCGACCCCGTCGAAGCTGGCTCCGGTGGGAGTTTCCACCGTTCGCTCCGCATATTCCGCAAAGTTCAGCGCGTACTCAACTAGCATTCTGTTCACTCGGGAAGTTGCCCAAGTGAAGTCTTTTATATTTGAATCTCGGTTCCGCGCAACAGTTTGTAATGAAGATGCAAATTTACTATTCGGGAGTAGATGAACCGGCATATCGTAATCTACTCCTCGTCGAGTTCTTTAAACTGACGACGACTCTCTTCTGAGAACTTTTCTACGAGATGCCGGTCTTTGCGACCGTCCTTTCCTTCAAGGCCCGTGTGGGCATCAACTCCCGCTGGCCTTACGAAAGCAATAGCTTCTGCAACGTTAGTTGGATTGAGCCCGCCGGCAATGATCACCGGCTTTCTTGTAGACTCCACGATCTTCTTACTAACGGTGAGATCGTGCTGGAGCCCTGTTGCTCCTTTGGCTCCTGTGTCCGGGTTGTAGGTATCTGTTAGGAACATGTCGACAACGTCCTCCATTTCTCGGACGGTGGACAACAGTTGACTATGATTATCCTGTTTGACGACCAAGCTTTTAAGGATTTGGATGCTCGGATTCATATCTCGGAGGGCCTGAACTTCTTCGACGCTTATGTCGCCGTGGAGTTGGACTGCGTCGAAGTTTAGTTCTTTAACCAGGCTAGTGAGCTCTTCTGCGCTGGAAGAGTAGGTGATCAGTACAAACTTCGCTTGAGACCCAAGCTGTTCGATTAAATGTTTGGTGTCTTCTTCGGAAATATCATCCTTGCCAGATGGAAGACGAAGTGGGATACCAAGCCAGTTGGCGCCACTCTCGATCGCCAGCTTCGCTTCTTCGATGTCATGAATTCCTGCAACTTGGATTACTGGGTCCATTGATCATTTCCTTAAATGTGTACTGACTGGATAATCAAGAAGCTTAACAGAAAAGACATACATGCGTTTTCTACTTGGGTAAACTCTTGGTAAAATTCGACCCTCCCAATTAATATAGGTATGATAAATAATATAAAAGGGGAAAACCTAATAGCTAGAATGCTAAGAGACCAGAGACCGAGCGCGCTGATTGAGCAATGGATCGAGACAAGGCCCGATACCGATATTCGGGGAATGTTGGTGACGAGTCGAATTATTCACTTGCGACAAGCCTTAGAAGATGTGTTGAGCGATTGCCACGAATCTGTAGGTCTGCGGGGATGGGAGTTCGATGTTCTAGCAACTCTCCGCCGCCAGCGGCCCGGGGTTCGGCTCACCCATAAGGAACTCTCGGACCTTGCTATGGTTTCGAAATCGGCCATCTCGCAGCGGATCGATAGACTTGTAGATCGTGGTCTGGTGAGAAGGGTGGAAAATCCTGATCAGCGTCGGGAAGTATTCGTAGAACTTACTGAACAAGGTTATTTGCTCGTCGAAAGGGTAATTGATGAGCATGCTTCTTTATGCTCAGAATTTATCTCACCGTTAAATGACGATGAGTATGAACAGCTTAATGGTCTGCTCGATAAGCTGCTGATTAGAAGTGAGCAAGCCCCGGGGTACCCATCCAATCTTTGAGTTGAGATCGCTAGAATCTTATAACTATCCACTCCTAGGGTCAGTACCTACTGGTTCGCGCGATCTGGGTGAATGATTTTAATCGATAGGATCGTGCCTCTTGGCCCAGTACTTCTCCGTCGCTCGAATCTGCACTTCGACCTGTTCGTAGTCCGAGTGCTGCCGACTGCTGGAAATCTCCGGACTGATGAACAGTCGTCACGCCCCGCTCCACCGCCCGTCGCTCGCCAAACGGCAGGGGTTGCGGTGAGGGGCATTCTTTGATCGTCACCTGGATCGGAGGACTTCACCCTTTGCTCGCAGAGGGGGCACCATAGTTTCGGAGGCAAGTGGGCTTAGGACGCGCGCTAGCCCAGAGGAGCGAAGCCCCTTGCGGGAGTAGGCACGTCCTCGCTCCAGGACCGTATTTATGCCTACAACGTCATTGCGTCTTCGAATTTGATCTATCCGCACCGTGGTTCGGCTGCTAGGCTGTGGGGTGTGACGAGTTAGTGTTCGTACACAACAGCCCCCGAAGGCTGCTATCCTTCGAGGACTGTTCTCGGGCCTTACGGCCCGAAGTGATCAACGATGGTGTGAACCAACTTGACCACTTCGGTCGAGAGCTTTACAATTCCCGCCACCAGACAATGCTGAGCTGCGCAAAGCTACCCGAAACCGGGGCCAGTTCCCGAACGATACAGCAGCACTGAAGACGCTTTGGCTGATGATTTGCAACATCGAAGACAAACGCGCTGCCAAACGCGCGAAGCAAGCCAAGCGCGCCGTTGAGTGCAACGGGTATACTGAAGGAGCGAAGGCCAATGGCTGGAAACAAGCCATCGACCAACTAGCCGTGGCATACCCAGACCGATTCGCGGACTACCTGTAAACCACCCCCGCACACAAACTATCGGACGCTCTCGCACTAGGCGCAACAGTGCCGCCAAGCATCTACAGGTAATACAGGCAGAGTTGCCTGCCACTTCCCCACTGGCCCGCGACGCCGGCACACTCGCTAAGTTCGTGCGCGGCACAGAGAAATCTGTCCCAACAGTGCCCTGCAGATAGCCCGGACGAACTTCTAGGTCTGGCCACCAGTCTCAAAGAGAAGCTGGAAGACGCTCAATAAAAGGAAACTCCCCAGTGCTTCTCGTCGCTGGAAGCACTGGGGAGAAGCCACCTGCGGGGGTGCGGGGGATTGTGGCTTTTTGTTTTCCTTCCGTCCGACTATGCGCCGGGGGAAGCGCGCTGCGGACACCCAAAACCATACCGCGTTTACACGCGCCCGCAACCGGAGTGTCTCTCGGCAAGTTAATAGCTTTAAAATTCGGGATGAGTATATATGCATATGTGTATATCGGCATATGAGCATAAAGTGATTTTTAATTCAGCCCCTACTCAACGGGTTCCATACGTATAGCATCATATACACACATACGCATGTCACTACCCAGGTAGATCCTCCCTGAATCTATTCTTATTGTATGACTCGAGTAATTTCCGTAATTCAGTCAAAGGGTGGGACAGGAAAGACCACACTTTCAGTAATGCTCGCAGAAGCAATTCGGGAGATGGGCTATACGGTCGCAGTCGCAGATGGCGACCCCCAGCAATCTGCCACCCGATGGGCAAGCAAAGTGAAGGATTTTCCATTTCCTATCGAATCTGTCCGCAGCTCAAGTGACTTCTCTGGAGTTGTCAGGAGGGGGAACAATCCGAACTTTCTTATAGTCGACACCCCTCCAGGCGGTTTAGCTTTCATAACCGAAAGCGCCGAGGCTGCCGATTTAGTCCTTCTTCCCACTGGTGTGTCCCCGATGGATATTGACCGAACGCAGGTAACGCTTTCTTGGCTAATAGAAATGGGGATACCAACAGCAGTTGTTCTGTCGAATGTCGACAGAAGGGAAAAACTTCTAGATGAAGTCCATGCCGAGCTGGAGGGTGACGAGACTGCAGCGCTTGCTGACACAGTCATCCCAACGAGGGCGGCTACACGTCGTGTTTTCGGAACAAAGCCCAGCAGTACGAAGGTGTGGGATTCTTTGGCTCGAGAAGTAGTCGCAGCATTTGAGGATTAAGGGGTAAACGATGGCAATTCCAAAGGCTAAGAATAAGGCGCGGGAAGAATCGCTTGGAAATAGGTCGGAGAGCTCGCCCTCAACAAAGATGTTCGCTCAAGCTAATGATAAAGCGACACGTCTTCAGTTGTACGTCCGTGATCGACAATTGATCAAAGAGCTCAAACTCGCTGCAGTGGAAGAAGAGAAGAGTATCTCCCAACTTTTTGAAGAGTGGGCAACACGATGGCTCGAGGAAAGAAGCTGATTACTGGTGTATATACCTATATACGCACATGTGTATATAGGTATATACACATGTGCGTATTAGCGCTTTGAACTCGCTGTTTTCTAAAGCTCTGGACTTTGTTCTTCTTCAAGATCGTCGGTGGGAGTTTGTTCCTCGTTGTCGTGGTTGTTGCTGTGGGTAGTGGTGATGTGCGGTGCGTCGTCTAGGCCGAGGCTTGCGATAAAGTCCATGCTTGCTCGCGCGCCCTCGTTCAGTCTGCTGGTGTCTTCGTCTTGGGTGTTGTCGGCGTTTTCATTTTCTGTTGTGGTCTCGGGTGCTGGTTGCTCTTCTTCTACGGTGTTTTGGGCGGCGGCGTCTTGCTCATCGTGGTGAGTCTCGTCATTGTCTGGTTCGTAGGCAGCAGCAATGGTTTCTGCGACCATGTCGCGGATTGCCTCTTGTGCTGGCTCGTCTACGCCTAGGCGGCGTAGTTCGTAGGTGCGTTGTGCGGCAAGTAAGTTGACTTCATCAGCGATGTAGCCTGCATGATCGGCAACATCGTTGGGGATTTCCTCTGCACGCAAGCGCGTGGCGATGTCTGCGCGATCAGCGAAGTCCATTTTCTCGCGGCGAATCGAATCGAGTCGTTGTTGAAGCTTGTGGACGTGCTCGCTGTCGTGTTGTACGGCAGCGTTTAGGCGCTTGTCCCATTCTTCTGTGTCGTCGGCGCGGTAGCAGATTTCCTCCCACAGACCTGCCTCCGGCAAGTTAGCACCAGTATCCTCAATGGCCTGCTGAGCAAGCTTGCGGCGCTGTTGTGCTTGTTCAAGACGCTTGTGTGCATGGTTTATGCGCTGTTGGTACGTGCCGTATCCATCGACGTCGTGGTCGTAGGCCCGCTCGGCTACCGGGCGGGTGTAGTCCTCTGCCAGTAGGCGTTGGTGCTCAATGTCTGCGCGGGCTGTTTCTTCTTCGCGAAGGGCTGCACTGTGGTCTGCCATGGCCTGCTCGTAGGCGCGAATGCGCCCAGCATCAAGGACTACCTGCTGGTAGTCAGCCTGTACCTCATTTGCGGCTGCGTCTTTGTCCTCGTGGAGGCGAGTAGTAATACTTGCTTCCTGCCAAGTCAGCGATTCCACCTTGGAACTAGCAAAGCGTGCGTGCTCTACCAACACAGACTGGTTAAGCCGGTTGAGGTTATGTTCTTTACCGGTAAGGCGGGTGGTCTCCGCGCGGTCGTAAGGGTTGTGGGTGCGCAGCCACGTGTCGAGTTCTATATCTGTCTGACCAGATACAGGAGGCAGTTGGTTGCGTTTGCCCGTATCGCGCAAGCGGAGTTGTTCGTCTAGGCGGTAGCGGATAAGCCGTGCCGGATCATGGGCGTTGTCAATATCGCGGGTAGCAGCGTCCATGACGGTGCGCGGATCAATGCCCGCGTCAATCAGTTTTACCCAGCCGTGGCGGATAGGTTCTGTGCCGTCATCGCTGGTCTCAATCTTTCGGGAAAGGTCGCCGGGCAGGGTATCGATCCAGTCCGGCAGGTAGGCGTCGATGAAGTCGTTGGTGGCTTCGTCTTTGCCCATGAGCCACAGGCCCATCATGCGATCGGGTGAGGTTTGCTCGTCTACGACCTCGGCGATGACCTCGCGTGCGGCCTTCGGGGTGGTATCGCGAGAAATGGCTTTGTCGAAGACGTCTCTAGCGCTGGGGGCGTGGTCTATGCCTTGGTAGTGGTAGTGGCCGTCTTCGGCAAGTTCATCTAGCTGGTGCTCGGTAACGGCATAGATGTGGTTGGCGATTTTGCCGCGTGTAAGTGCGACATACAGCCCTGCTCTATCGACGTGATGGTCAATGACCGCGCGGGTGCAGTCCACGGTGCTGCCCTGGGCGCGGTGGACGGTAGCCGCATAGCCTAGCTGCACGTTGTCGTGGACGTAGTCTGCTGGCAGGCACAGTTCGTCGCCGGTGGTTTGGTTGCGGGCGGTGATACTGCCGTTCTCGGCAATTCCGGTGACTGTCATAAGCGTGCCGTTGTTGATACGGGTACTGGTAGCAGTCTCATCGTCGTAGAAAGTCTGGTTTTTGCGCGCCAGAATCGTATCGCCTAGACCGGCTTTTTCGCCTCTAGAAAGCTGGGCTTCCACGGTGGTGTCAACAACGCTGTGGGCGATGTAGTGGGCGCGGATTGTCTCGTTGAGTTCTGCTACATCGCGGTTGGTGGCAGCAATAAGAAGGCTGGTTTTACCGCTAGAAATATCCGCCAAGTAGTCTGCTGCGGCTTTATCTAACATGTCGCTGCGTGCGCCACCATTGACCCAACCGCGCTCGGAATAGAAGTCAAAGGTAGACCGATCACCTTCGCGCAAGCGCAGACTCGTGGCGGATTGCTCACGGTCGCCGCCGAAACGTACGACTTCAGAAAGCTGATTATCAGTGCGCTCGGCAGCGTTGACCATAGCGCCGAACAGACCACCGTTTTCTACTGCACCTAGCTGTTTATGGTCACCGATAAACCGCACGACTGCGCCTGCTTCTTCGGCAATCTCTAGCAGTGAGCCGATGTTAGGGGTCGAGGCCATGCCGGCCTCATCGACGATGATCATGTCGCCAGCGTTAATGGATACTGGAAGGTCTTTGAGACTATGGCCGGGCTTTGTTGGGTGGTTTCCCCGCCAGGTGTAGGTGAGTTTGTCGATGGTAAAAGCGTCAAAACCTAAGTCCTCAGACAATACATCTGCGGCTTGTGCAGAGGGTGCCAGGCCAATAACGTTGCGGCCCTCATTCGCCCAGACGTTGGCGACAAGACGCATAGACGCGGTCTTGCCGGTGCCTGCCGGGCCCACGCCAGTAGCCGCCAGTGTGCCGCAAGTAAGGAGGTAGCGCGCCATGGATTCCTGCCCGGCGTTAAGACGGAAACCAGCCTCCCTTTCATGCCCATCAAGAGCCTCATCAATCGCGCGAGAGGGAGCGAATGCAGCCACCGGTTCGTTGAGCGCGGCCAGTGCCTTGTCTTCGGTATCGAGAATGTCCTGGGTAGTAAAAAGCTCACTATCAGCACGGGTGTCTCGGGCCTGTCCTGCCGTGTTTTTCAAAGACTCGGGCAATTCCAGGACGTCGAAATCATTCAGCGCAATGGCCTTATCGCGCACGATAGCTTCAACCACAGTGGCATGGATAAGGTCGCGCTCGGCGAGCGACGCGAAGCGATAGCCTTGGAGTTTTCCACCCGCAGCAGTAGCTACATGCGAGGTACGAAAGTAAGAACGACGCCTAGTTACCGTAGCTAAAACGTCGTCAATAAGGCCCGACAAGTGCTCATGAGCGTCAAATAGTGGGCGCTCATCGTGGCCAGAATTTGCGGATAGTTGGGCAATAGAAGCTAGTTCTTCTTGCCCGTTGTCGCGGGCGGATACTTCGTTTTTCCAGCCTGCGCGAAGCTCTGACAGGCTTTCTGGTTCACGCTTTGCATCACGGGTTTCCAAGATAGCTTGCTGCCATAAACGGCCTACCTCAACCGAGTTTGGCGTTGTGCCGCGAGCGGCAACAAACTCGTCGACCAGGCGCTTGTAGACCGGCTCCGCGCCGCGTCGACGCTTAGAAAAAGACTCCATCAACGACTCGGAAACACCCTCGATCTCCCACGTTGGTTCCTTATTTACACCGTGGTCGCGGGCGGTAAACGAGTAGCCCATGTCGTTGGATAACAGGGTATTCAAGATGGAGTCATAGCGGTGCGAAATGGCTTGAGCCTGCTTGTGCAGTGCTTTGGAATCAAGCGATAGCCAGCGCCCGTCTTCAGCCTGAACCTTGTTAGATACCAGTACGTGCGAGTGCAGATCCGGGTCTCCTGCGCGCGTATCGTAGTGCTTAAACTCAGAGGCAATAACGCCTTTCGTCTTGACTTGTTCACGCCCCTGTTTGCCGGAACGAGTAAAAAACACGTTGTCTTCTGCCCACGCCATAGCCTCTTTCACGGCCTGGTGATGAAGCTTTTCAATGCGCCGCGCTGTCTCTTCATCAGACAACGCCCACACCACAGAAACAGACTTCGCAGGCGAAAAAGTAAGGTCAAAACCCGAGACAGATTGGCGCACATTGTCTTTAAGGCCATTGACCCAGTTGACGATTTCCCGGCCCGATTGCGGCTCAACACCGTGTTCTTCAATGAAAAATTCTCGGCCAATATTCTGCACTAATTCGGCACGTTCCTGCTTTCCCATCAGCGTGCCTGTTGTCTGCCGATAGCGGCGCTCAGCGTCACGAAGTGCCACCAAAACCGGCACATCATTAGTGAAGTTAGCGAACGGTCGGCCCAGCTGCACGTCCTTGATTTTCTGTCCTTCGGACATCTTCATATCCGCATCTGGGTGCAGGCCCTCGCCATATAATGCGGCCATTTGCGACTCGGTAACTTCCCCACCCTGCACGACGTTTTCGGTGTTCAAACCGGCAAGACCAGAGCCCAACCAACGCCCCGGTGGGGTTCCTTTAGCGTCGTAATACTTCGACAAACTTGGCGCGTCTGTTGGCCCATCGTTGGTAGCCACAGAGCGCAACAGGTACTCATATCCTGTTCCGCTGTTGACTACGCGCAGGGTCATCATGCTCCCTAGTCTAGCAGGCAAAACCCGATTAACACTAAGAGTGCCAATAGTGTGTTGTGAAAAGGGCGCTCGCACCCGCCGCTACAGGTCTACAGCGCTGTCGAAAGCCTACAGGGATAGTCCGCTGATTGCTTCCGGTTACACCGAACTTCCCGCGTGGTGTTTGTGTCAGGAGTGGAGCGGTACGTTCGCTGGCATTGTGGGGTTTATGGTTACCGCAAGTAGAAGTTTGAAGAAGCGTCAGGAACTGCGTCAGCATCTCGAAGAAGGACAGCGTAAGCTTCGCGACCGGAAAAAGAGCATCAACTCGTTGCTCAGCCTTATTGATCAGCGAGACGAGTTGAACGAAAAGATTGGTGAAGTCTCACAGTCCATTATCGACCTAGGCGAAGCTAAGGAATTTGTGCGCGAGCTCGTCGATATGAGCCAACGAGATTTCAACGCAATGCTCAAGACTGCTCAGGAGTCTTCTCCTAGTGTGAACGATTCACCTAGAGAAGACGAGTCGCATACTGGCGACAGTGAGTGCCAGGACGTTGACGAAGCCGCCAGCGCCGCTGAGGGCGCTGGCGGCGATGGTGACCATGAGAAGGGTGGCCAGTAGAAAGAAAGACAGTCTTCGGGGTTGGTAACTGCGACTACTGTTGTTCGCTCGGGTCGTAGTACTCGCCGGGGTTGGCGGGCGCGGCGTCATACGGGTTGGAGTATGGAGAGTCGTTGGTCTCGTCCGTAGCGTGCTCGTAGTCGTCAGCCATGGAGCCAACCATCACGCCGAGGAAGGTAAGGAAGTACCAGGCGATTACTCTGCCTAGGCTCTGATGATTCCTGCCACCAGTCCTGCGCGTCATATCTGGGCGATGAGCATCCAGGCCGGTATGGCGATGAGTGCAGCTGGGGATATGGTTGGTAGCCGATAAAAGGCAGTGCGTCCACGGAGGCGTCCTTCCTCTCTGTGGCGCGCGCCGCTCATGATGCTGTTAAAGAGTTTGCGAAGACTCCTCCAGTCTTACATATGGTAAACATTGTTTACCATTGCTGCCAAGGAGAGGATACTGCATATGAAACAAGCACCCCACCCTTCCGGACGTGTGGTGTCTGTACGGATGCCAGATGAAATCATTGGGACCTGACCCCTGTTTGGTAGACACCTGATATCCAGCCCAGTTGGGTTGGGAAGAAAGGTAATCTACCACCATGCCTAGGTACTCCGAACAGTTCAAACGTGATGCTGTGGCCCTCTACGAAAACAATGAGGACCTCTCACTTCACGCGGCTTCAGCAGAGCTTGGAGTCAATCGCTCCTCACTTTATTCCTGGATCAAGCAGTACGGCTCGACGCTCTCTGCGATAGGACAGGACGTAGTCGAGGTTTCTACTTAAAAATGGCTATTACAGCCATGCTTCCCAAACTAGAAGAATCCCATTGGAATCAAGTGGCTGCAGACTTCGAAGAGAAGACAATCAACAACTTGTTTAACCAAATAATGCTCAACGGACTAAAAGACGAGCCCGAAGAACAAGAACAAGAGTGATTCCACTAATGCCTTAGGTTCCGAGCAAGCTTCATCAAAGCAAACAGCCGATAAAGCTTCTTGGCAAGAGCCGCCACCATTACTAAATCTCCCGGTAAGTCACACTGATGTGATTTAATAGGCGGAGAAAATAAAAGCCGCGCCCCACATTCGTGGGGTGCGCAGCGCGAGCGGCACACACCCTCGGTTCGAGTCCAGGGCGCGCACGTTCCTCAAAACATGAGGAAACCCCCGCATCATCGAGCGCCAACTCTAGCGGGGGTTCAAACCAAAAATCGACACCACCGTGTCGGTTAAGACTTTACCACTTCCATACGGACAGTGAGCAAAGCACAACACGGTCGGTGTCGATAATCCGAAAGGAGACTAAGGCACC